>NZ_LJYH01000022.1:0-2483 GCF_001440005.1 Mycobacteroides sp. H001 | reverse complement strand
GTGTCGTTTGATGCGGTGACGTTTGGGTATCGGCCGGGGGTGCCGGTTATTCATGGTGTGGATCTGAGGCTGCGGCCGGGCACTGTGACGGCGCTGGTGGGTCCGTCCGGCTCGGGTAAATCGACGCTGGCTTCGCTGCTGGCACGTTTCCATGACGTCGATGGCGGCGCTATCTGTATCGATGGCACCGATATTCGCGCCCTGAGCGCCGATGAGCTCTACACCAAGGTCGGATTCGTGTTCCAGGACGTACAACTGGTCGCCGGAACCGTCCGCGACAACATCGCACTGGCCCGACCCGAAGCCACCGACACCGACATCCACACCGCCGCCCGCGACGCACAAATCCATGAACGAATCCTGCGGCTACCCAACGGCTATGACACCGTCCTAGACACCAACACCCAACTGTCCGGCGGCGAAAAACAACGCCTCACCATCGCCCGCGCCCTGCTGGCCGACACCCCCATCCTGATCCTGGACGAAGCCACCGCCTTCGCCGACCCCGAATCAGAATATTTGGTCCAACAAGCCCTGGGCCGGCTCGTGCACAACCGCACCGTGCTCGTCATCGCCCACCGACTACACACCATCGCCGACGCCGACCAGATCGTGGTCCTGGACCAGGGCCACCTCGTAGAAACCGGCACCCACACGCAGCTGCTATCCAACAACGGGCGCTACCGGCGCTTGTGGGACGCACGCCTACAAGAACCCTCGAGCGTCCTTGCCGGAGAGAACATCTAATGCTGACCCACCTGATCCGCCTCATCCCCCCCGCACACCGCAACTCCCTCTACACCTACAGCGCACTCTCAGTGCTATCCGTGGTTTTACGCGCCGCGGGCTGCCTGCTGCTCGTGCCGCTGCTCGGCGCCCTGTTCTCCGCCACCCCCACCCACGCACTGCCCTGGCTCGCCGTGCTCACCGCGGTCACCATCGGCGGCTGGATCGTGGACACCGCACTGGCCCGCATCGGCTACCGCATCGGATTCGCCCTACTCAACGACTCACAACACCAAGTCGCCGACCGGCTCACCCACATCCCACTGAGCTGGTTCACCGCCGAACGCACCGCCATGGCCCGCCAAGCCATCTCCTCCGGCGGCCCCGACCTCGTCGGATTCATCGCCAACCTCCTGACCCCAATGATCGGCGCGGTGTTGTTACCGGCAGCCATCACCATCGGGCTGTTTTTCATCTCGTGGAAGCTCGGTGTTGCAGCGCTCATTACCCTGCCACTGCTCCTGGGTACGTTGCTGGCCAGTATCCGCATCGTGCGCACCGCCGACGAAGCAGACACCAAGGCGCACAGTGCACTGACCGAACGCATCCTGGAATTCGCGCGCACCCAAGCCGCCCTACGAGCCAGCCGACGCGTGAACCCCGCCCGCAGCCAGGCCGGCGAAGCCGTCGCGACAGCACGTGGTGCGACCATGCGGCTCTTGCTGTTTCAGATCCCCGGTCAGCTGCTGTTCAGCATCGTCAGCCAGATCGCCCTCATCCTGCTCGCCGGCACCACCACGATTTTGGCGGTACGCGGGGAGATCGGCGCACCCGAAGCCGTCGCACTCATGGTCATCGTGGTCCGATTCCTGGAACCATTCACCGTGCTGGCGGGCCTGGGCGGCGCGGTCGAAAACTCGCGTGGCGTGTTCGAGCGTCTCAACACCATCATCACCACCGAGGCCGCCGATCAACCCGGGGATGCCGTCGCATCCCCCGACACCCCCGCCCCACGCATCGAATTCCGCAACGTCACCTTCCGGTACGACAGCACCAGCGAACACGTCCTCAACGACATCAACTTCATCCTGGAACCGGGGAGCACGACGGCCATCGTTGGGCCATCTGGATCCGGAAAGAGCACCATCCTCGCCCTCATCGCCGGGCTGCAACAACCAGAAAGCGGCCAAATCCTCATCGACGGAACCGATGTCGCCACAATGGACACCGCCAGCCGCCGCGCCCTGGTCAGCATGGTCTTCCAGCACCCCTACCTCTTCGATGCACCCATCGGCGACAACGTCCTAGCTGGACACCCCAACGCCACAGACCACGAAACACACCAAGCCATGACACTGGCTCGCGTCGACGAGATCATCGAACGGCTGCCCGATGCCGAACAATCCCGTGTCGGCGAAGCCGGCACCGCACTATCCGGCGGTGAACGCCAACGCGTCAGCATCGCCCGAGCACTCATCAAACCCGCCCCAGTCCTGCTCATCGACGAAGCCACCAGCGCCCTGGACACCGAAAACGAAACCGCAATCACCGACGCCATCAACAACGACCCACGCCCCCGCACCAAAATCATGATCGCCCACCGGCTCAACGCGATCCGCAACGCCGATCACGTCCTCTTCATCGACAACGGCCACATCATCGAACAAGGCTCCATCACCGAACTCAGCTCTCTCGCAGGCCGCTTCTCAGAATTCTGGCGCCAACAAGAATCCACCACCGGATGGCGCATCACCACA